>NZ_JAKSYK010000211.1:0-409 GCF_022829425.1 Methylobacterium sp. J-072
GGGGCCGGGCGGAGCCATGCGCCACCGCACGTCGTGCGCGCAGACGACGAAGGGCAGCACGGCATCGTCCCCACCTGAATGGCAGTTCCCGACCGCCTGCGAATGGGACTGCGCCTCTGGTCCTGAGGGCAGGACCGGTCCCATCGAGAGGTCCGGTTCCGGCGGCGGCCGGTTCGACGCTTGCTCGCTCGGACAGGGTTGTCTCGCATCGGGTTCCGGATCAGCCCCCGCCGGAAAGGAAACCTAGCCCGGAGATACGACGCGCCTTCCCTCCCCCGCAGAGGGGGGAGGGAGAGGGCGCGCAAAGCCGGCCACAGAAGTGGCCCGCCGCCGCCTATATGGGGCGCAGTCCAGAAAAGCGCGAGCCCGGGATCAGGACTCGCCCGCGCCCAGGCAAAACGCCAAAATC
>NZ_JAKSYK010000213.1:0-389 GCF_022829425.1 Methylobacterium sp. J-072
GGGCGGGACCGCGGCGGTGTGTGGCTGCAGCACCACTGCGGCGGGGGTCAGCGTCGGGGTGAATGCGGGCGGCCAGCCGGGCGACACGGCGGTGGGTGTTGATTTCGTCGTCACCGGGGGGAGCAAGCTGAAGGGCGAGGGGGGGGGCGAGGGCCGCCCGCGCTTGGGAGTCGGGGCGGAGTACGAGTCGTTGAGGGCTCTTCGCCGCGCCCTCGGGGAGCTCCCTGTCGAGACCCGACCCACGCGCTCCCTCCCCCGCAGAGGGGAGGGGGATGCGCACAGACCGGTTCGACCAATGATCGGGGCGCACTCCGCCACGCCAACGCGCAATTCCACCTTCAAAACTCGCGCCGGCTCAAAGAGCTCGGCCGAAGATCCGTTGGCCCGCC
>NZ_JAKSYK010000007.1:0-12086 GCF_022829425.1 Methylobacterium sp. J-072
GGAAGAGGACGTCCCAGGAACTAAAGCAGCAGAAGCAAAACAGCATCGGCATTGTGTCAGTCAGTTCCATTTTTTGATTAGACTGATCGCGAAAGATAATATCAAATACCATTCGAACGATTAAAGGACTCGCCAAATGAATGTTGCAGCCAAGCGGTCGGTGTACGAACCTGACCAAGCCGGTCTGGCTTTCCCCCGCTACCCCGTGTTCGATGATGCCGCGCAGGAGCGAAGGCACCGCAAGGTTCGGTTGGCGGCCGCCTGTAGGCTTTTTGCTGATCTGGGCTACGAATATGGATTCGCCGGCCACATCACCGTCCGCGACCCGGAGGATCCGAACCTCTACTGGACGAATCCGTTCGCCATGGAATTCGGGGCGGTCAAGGCGTCGGACCTCCTCCTCGTCGACCACGACGGCCGAGTCATCGAGGGCGCGCGTGCGGTGAACCGCGCCGGCTTCGTCCTGCACGCCGCCATCCACGAGGCGCACCCCGGCATCCTGGCATCGTGCCACTGCCACACGATCAACGGCATGGCTTGGGCCGCCCTGGGCCGGCGACTGGATCCGATCACTCAGACGGCCTGCGGCTTCTACGGTGATGGGCAGGCCCTGATCACCGAGGAAGCTGGCGCCGTGGTGGTGGAGCGCGGGGCCGGCCACAGCGTCGCCGCCGCGTTCGGACGCGACACCAAGGTTGCCATTCACCAGAACCACGGCCTGTTCAGCGCCGGCCAGGAGAGCATCGAGGAGGCCGTTTGGTGGTTCGTGGCCGCCGAGCGGGCCTGCGAGATTCAACTTAAGGCCGAGGCGACGGGCCACCCCCTGAAGCTCGTTCCTGAAGCCAACGCGGCGCACTCCGCCAAACACCTCGCCACTCCGTTCATGGCGTGGCTTCATGCCCAGCCGATGTTCGACCGCACTTTGCGCCAGCATCCGGACGTGATCGACTGATCGATTGCTGCACACCGCGGCGCGCGCATCTATGCAGAGCTTAATACGGCGTGGATCTAGAGCTTGCGGTGCCGGAAATGATTGCGGCATCCTATGTATTTAATTCTAATATAAAATACACATACCGAATGAATCGGGAGGTGCGAATGGGCAAGCGCCGTTATCTGCTGTATATTGGCATTTTCTTGCTTGTCGTCTTCAATTATGTGGATCGCGTCGCGCTGTCGGTCGCGGCGCCGGCGATCGCGGCTGAATACAACCTGAGTCCGGTACAGGTCGGTTACCTGTTCTCAGCTTATCTCTGGACGTATGTCGTCTGCTTGATCCCATGCGGATTTCTGACCGATCGCTACGGGGCGAAAGTGGTCAACGGCGTCGGTGTGCTCGTATGGTCCGGCGCGACGATTCTCACAGGGCTCGCGTCCGGCTTCGTCAGCCTTCTCGGCTCGCGCATGCTGATGGGCGCGGCGGAGGCGTCCACCTATCCAGCGGGCGGTCGCGTGTTGCGGGATTGGGCGCCGCGATCCGAGTTCGGTTTGGCGGCCACGATGCTCAACAGCGGCGGCTACGCGGGTCCTGCGTTCGGGACCTTGCTGCTCGGGTGGGTGGTGTCAGTCCACGGCTGGCGGTGGGGTTTCTATACGGCCGGCTTGCTGGGCTTGGTTTGGCTGGTCGGCTGGTTGGTCTGGTATCGCGGGCCGGAGACGGCAACCTTCGTCGGCGAGGACGAGCGCGCCTTCATCCTGCGTGAGCGCGATTCCGGGGCGAAATCCGGTGGCTCGGCCGACGGGTTTGGCGTGCTGTTGCGCTCGCGCAGTATGATCGCCGTCGCCGTCACGCAGGGCTGCGCCGTCTACACGCAGATCGTGTTCCTGACCTGGCTTCCGAGCTATCTCGCCAACGTCAAGCACATGTCGATCGTAAAGTCGGGCCTGTTCACGGCGTTCCCGTACTTCGCGGCAACGGTCTTCGCGTGGGTCCTCGCCCATCTGAGCGATCGTGCGCTGGCCGCGGAGGGCGGCTCCAGCACGGGGCGGCGGCGGCGCATCGTCGTCGTGTCGATGCTCAGCGCGGCCGTGATCTTGGCGGCACCGTTCGTCGACAGCACGCCGATGATCCTGGGCCTGATCACCATCTCGCTGACCGGATTGGCGACGGGCATCTCGCTCAACATTGCCCTGGCCGCCGATCTGCTGCGGTCGCCGGCGAGTGCTGGCAAGGCCATGGCGATCCAGATCACCGGCGGGAACATGTTCGGCCTCATCGCGCCAATCGCCACGGGCTACATCATCGCGGCGACGGGTAGCTACGACCTCGCCTTCGTGGCCGGTGGCGTGCTGCTGGTGACCGGGGCCGTAATCACGCTGACCCTGACGCACGCCCCGATCGGTGGCGACCTCCCCGCCCCAGCGGTCGTCCCCGCGCTGCGCCGCGCTTAAGCTCTTAGACGGAGGTCACGATGTACGCAGCCCCGCCTATCTGCCCAACGAGAGTCTTCGCCACATACCCCGAGGCGTGGCGGGTGGCCACGGCGGAGAACGAGTGGATCCGCACGCAGCCCGGGCGCATGCCGATCGGGTCGTTCCTGGAGGGGCCGTCCTTCGACCGGGACGGCAATCTCTGGTGTGTCGACATCCCGAACGGACGCATCTTGCGCGTGGCGCCGGACGGCGGTTTCACCATCGTAGCCGAGTACGATGGTTGGCCGAACGGCCTCAAGATCCACCGTGACGGCCGGATATTCATCGCCGACTACAAGAACGGCATTATGGTCGTCGACCCCGCCTCCGGCACGGTCCGGCCGTTCCTCCTGCGGGTCGGCCCCGAGCGGTTCCGGGGCGTCAACGATCTCTTCTTCTCTCGCGATGGCGATCTCTTCTTCACCGATCAGGGCCTAACTGGCTGGCAGGACCCCGGCGGACGCCTTTTCCGCGTTCGGGCGGACGGGTCCGTGACCTGCATCCTGGACGGCATCCCGAGCCCGAACGGCCTCGTCATGAACCTCACCGAGGACACGGTGTACCTGGCAGTTACGCGGGCCAACGCGGTCTGGCGGATCCCGCTGATGCGGGATGGGACGGCCGCCAAGGTGGGCACCTTCATCCAGATGTCGGGCGGGGCGGGGCCGGACGGGCTCGCCCTCGACGCGGAGGGCCGCCTCGCCGTCGCCCATGCCGGGAAGGGCGCCGTCTGGCTGTTCGACGCCACGGGGGAACCGGTGTTGCGCATCGCCTCCTGCGCCGGTCTGCATACTACTAACGTGGCGTTCGGCGGCGCGGATGGACGCGCGCTGTTCATCACCGAGTCCGGCTCAGGCGTCATCCTGCAAGCCGACTTGGAGACGCCCGGGCACACCATGTTCTCCCACACGCTCGAGGGCGAGGCGTGACCGTCGGCTCTGTGCGACCGCACGGTCGGAATCGGAAGCCGTAAGGTTCCGGCCAGCCCCGATCGCAGCACGCGGGATCGCCCTGGTTGAGGACGACACGCGAGGCTCGTGCTGGGCGTCGTGCCGTCGTCGAACCCCGCCGTGCCGCGCGGAGATCCTGTCCCCCCTCTTCCCGTCGCTCCGGCGCGATCCCCGACTCACCGACACGGAAGGGATACAGATGGCCCGCCTTCCCTACGCCGACCCGGATCGACCCGAGACGGCCGAGCTCGTCGCCCGCATCACCGCCCAGCGCGGCGGGGTGCTGCACCTCTACGCCATGCTGCTGCACAGCCCGCCGGTGGCCGACGGTTGGCTGCACTTCCTCAGTGCGATTCACCAGCGCTGCGATCTGCCGGGCGCGCTGCGCGAGCTCGTGATTCTGCAGGTTGCCCACCTCAACGGGGCGCCCTACGAGGCCGAGCAGCATATCCCGATCGCGCTGCGCGAGGGGGTGCACCAAGCGCAGGTCGACGCCCTCCCCGACTGGAGGGCGTCCGACGTGTACGAGCCGGCGCAGCGCGCGGCCCTGGCCTACTGCGATGCGATGACCCGAACCATCCACGTGCCGGCTGACGTGTTCGCGGACCTGCGCACCCACTTCGATCCGCGGGCGATCGTCGAGCTCACCGCGACGGTCGGGTCCTACAACATGGTCTCGCGCTTCCTCGAAGCGCTCGGCATCAGCTCCGCCGACGACATGCGTGCGGGGCGGGCTGACCGATGACAGCCCCCTTCTCCCTCCACGGCAAGGTCGCGCTCATCACCGGCTGCGGCTCGCAGTAGCCCTGGTGGGGCAATGGTAAGGCCACTGCCGTGACCTTCGCCCGGCGCGGCGTGAGGGTCGCCACCACCGGATCGAAGCTGCAGCTCGAGGTCGCCGCGCGCGTCCTGGACGAGCCCGGGATCAACTGGAGCTTCGCCCCGCATAACGTGATGAAGTTCGCCAACTTCATGGCGCGCGCTGGCATGATCGCGAGCGCGCCGGTGTCGTGGCGCGACCTCTAATTCCCGGAGGCTGTGTCCGATCGGCCCTGCGGCTGAGGGTTCGATACCCGCCGCGAACGAGGCGAAGGTGCGCTCGGCCTCCTGGGGCGGCCTCACCCTCCGCTTGAGACTTCGCCGTGTCATCGTCGCTGGGGCCGCCTCAGGGCGAGGGGCCGCGCTCGCGCTCAGGACGCGAAGCGGCCGACGGCGTAGGGAGCCGGATCGATCGGGGCCGCGCGCTGTGCCATTAGCGTGGCGACCAAGCGCCCGCTCGGCGGACCGGCGGTCATGCCGTAGTGGCCGTGGCCGAACGCGAGGTGTAGGCCCGGCTGCTGAGGGACCGGACCGAGCACGGGCAGCGTATCCGGGAGTGAAGGCCGGAACCCGAGCCACAGCTGCGGCTCCCCGTGGGTGAGGCCGGGGAAGAGCGCGCGCGCGTGCTCGGCCAGGATCCGGGCGCGGGTCTCGTCCGGCGGGGCGTCGAGCCCCGCGAACTCGACCGTTCCGGCCGCGCGCAGGCCACCTTCCATCGGCGTCACCCCGAAGCCGCGCGATTTGTAGCTGATCGTGTAGCGCGGTTCGATCGACGGCGTGGGCAGCATGGCGTGATAGCCGCGCTCGGTCTCGAGCGGCACGCGTACGCCGAGCGGGTCGAGCAGCGCCTTCGACCATGCCCCGCCCGCGACCACGACGTCGGCGCCGGCCCGGTTCGCGACATTGGTCCAGACTGTGAAGCCGCCGCCCTCACGCGGGATAAGTTTTAGGGCCCGCTCGGCCACGATCGTGCCGCCCTCCCCGCGCAGCCGCTCGGCCAGAGCCCCGACGAGCCGGGCGGGGCTGACCGTGTAGCCGTTGCCGGGCACGAGGAGTGCGCGCCGCACGGCGCGGGAGATGCCGGGCACCATCTGCTGCAGGTCATCGGCCCCGAGCACCTGCGCCTCGATGCCGTGCCGCTCCCGGATCTGCCGCTCGACGCGCGCGCCCGCGCTCTCGCCCTCGCCGTCCCAGACCTGGATCTGGCCGGTGCGCCGGACGAGCTCGCCGAACGCCTGCGGTCCGATCAGGTCCTGCCAGCAGGCGAACGCGTCCTTGTGCAGGGCGCGCAGCGCGTCCGAGATCGCCAAGACACGGTCGATCCGCCCCTCTTTGATCCAGCGCATCAGCCAGGGCAGCGCGGTGGGCAAGTAGGAGGGGTGGACGACGAGGGGGCCCTTCTTGTCCCGGAGCCAGCCGGGCACCTGGCGCAGCATGCCGGGCATCGCGATCGGCGAGGCCGTGTCGGCGCTGATCATGCCGGCGTTGCCGTAGGAGGCGCCGCCGCCCGGCGGCAGCGGATCGATCACGGTGACATCCCGGCCGGCGCGCCGGAGGTAGAGCGCGGTCGACAGCCCGACCACGCCCGCGCCGAGGACGATCGCGGTGTTCTCATCGCTCATGCGGCGTCTCCGGCGGCCGAGGATAGGCGGTGGTTCGACCGTGATCGGTCGGACGGATGGCGTCCGGACTCCGCCCCGGCGATCGCGCGTCGACCGTGCGGTGTGGCCGGGATCGTAGGTTCGGGGCGAGAGCCGGGCAAGGGGTCATGTGGCCCGGCGCCGGCGCAGGAGCGCGTCGGCGGCCAGGATCACGCCCGTGACGCCGATCAGGAACGCGCTGACCGCCGCCACCGTGGGCTCGACCTGCATGTGCAGGCTGTTCCAGATGCGCACCGGCAGGGTCTGCGTGGCCGCGTTGGTGAGGAAGAGCGAGATGACGAGCTCGTCGAAGGAGGTCAGGAACGCGAACAGGGCGGCTGAGGCGAGGCCGGGTGCAGCGAGCGGCACGACGACGGTGCGCAGCGTCCGCGCGCGGCTCGCGCCCAGGCTGAGGGCCGCCTGCTCCAGGCGTAAGTCGACGGATTGCAGCGCGGACAACAGGATCAGCAGGACGACCGGGAAGGCGATCACCGCGTGGCAGAGCCCGACCCAGACCACGCTCCCGACCAGCCCGAGGCGGGCGGACGCGTAGTACATGGCGATCGCCGTGACGACGGTCGGCGAGACGATCGGCAGGAGCGCGACGGCCAGGATCAGCCGCTTGGCCGGAAGGGCGCCGCGCACGAGCGCGTAGGCGGCCAGGAACCCGACCCCGGTGGCGACGACGCAGGCCACGCTGCCGATCGCGAGGCTCGACCACAGCGCGGCGCGCCAGCCCGGATCGCCGAGGAAGGCCACAAACCAGCGCAGCGACAGGGATGTGGGCGGAAAGCGCAGGAGGGTGCCGCCGCTGAAGCTCAGCACCACGACGATGACGATCGGCAGAATCAGGAGCAGGCAGGTGCATCCGACGAACAGCGGCAGCGCGGCGCGCACGCTTCACGCCCCCATCATGCGGCGCAGATCCGTCACGCGGGCGTAGACCGCGAAGAGGATCAGGGTCGCGGCGAGCAAGACCACCGACATCACGGCCGCGCTCGGCCAGTCGATCAGGATCTCGACCGCCCGCTCGATCAACATCGCGACGGTGACGTCGCCGGGCCCACCCATCAGCGCGGGCGTGATGAAGAAGCCGAGCGCCAGGATGAGGACGATGAGCGAGCCCGACACGATCCCCGGGACGGACAGCGGGAAATAGACGCGCCGGAACAGGTAGAGCGGGCTCGCCCCGAGGGCGCGCCCGGCCCGCAGCAGGCTCGGGTCGATCGCCTTCATGGTCGCGTAGAGGGTGAGCACCATGTAGGGCAGCAGCACGTAGGTCATGCCGACTACGATCGCGAAGGTGTTGTAGAGGAGCGCCAGGGGCGCCCCGATGAGCCCGGACGCGCCCAGGAACTCGTTGATGAGCCCGCTGCGGCCGAGCACAACGGTCAGCGCGTAGGTCCGCACGATCACGCTGGTGAAGTACGGCACGATCACGCAGAACACGACGAGCGCGGCGCGCCAGCCGCGGCGATTGGCCAGGTAGAACGCGATCGGGTAGCCGATCACCAGCGTCGCCAGCGTGACGAGGATCGAGACCCAGAGCGTCGTGAGCGCGGCGACCTGCATCGAGCGCGCGGTCAGGACGTCGACGAAGAGGTCTGGCACCTCGGCGGGTGCCGTCTCGACGAACAGGGTCCGTGCCAGGAACCAGGCGAGCGGCCCGAGGAACAAAAGCGCGAGCAGGCCGAGCGCGGGCAGGAGCAGGAGCCACGTCCGGTCCCGGCCCATCAGGCCGCGTCCGGTGGCAGGATCACCGTGTCGGCGGGCGACCACGCGAGGGCGACGCGCTCGCCGGGCTCCGGGTGGTGATGGGCGGCCACGTTCGGGGCGTCGGCGGTCACGAGCGCGCCGCTGCCCGTCTCGACGGCGTAGCGCACGACGCTGCCGAGGAAGGACGCGCGCCGCACCGTGCCGCTCAGGTGGTTGAGACCATCGCGCGGCGGATCGGCTAAAGGGTGCAGGGTCAGCTTCTCCGGGCGCACGAACAGCTGACCCTCAGCCTCCGCGGCGCGCGTCGACGCTTCGTCCGCGTGCAGCACCGTCCCGTCCCTAAGCTGAAACGCGACGCGGCCCGAGCTGGGCGTCACGATCCTGCCCGGCAGGAGGTTCGCCTCACCCAGAAAGCGGGCGGTGAAGGCGTTGACCGGGCGCTCGTAGACGGCGCGGGGCGCGCCGATCTGCTCGACGCGGCCGCGGCTCATGATCGCCACGCGATCGGACAGGTTCATCGCCTCCTCCTGGTCGTGGGTGACGTAGAGGACGGTCATGCCGAGCCGCCGCTGGATCTCCTTGATCTCGACCTGCAGGTCGTAGCGGAGGTTCTTGTCGAGGGCGCCGAGCGGCTCGTCCATGAGCACGACGGGCGGCTGGAACACGATCGCCCGGGCGATGGCCACGCGCTGCTGCTGCCCGCCCGAGAGCTGGCGCGCGTAGCGGTCGGCCAGGTGCCTGAGCTGAACGAGGTCGAGCGCGGAAGCCACCCGCTCGCGCACGAGCGCCTTCGGCATCCCGCGCGCCCGGAGCGGGAACGCCACGTTCTCGAACACGTCCATGTGCGGGAAGATCGCGTAGTTCTGGAAGACCATCCCGAAGCCGCGCCGCTCCGGGGGCACGGCCGCGAGGTCGACCCCCTCGACCAGGAGGCGCCCGGCGTCGATCGCCGCGAACCCCGCGACCATCATCAGGGTCGTGGTCTTGCCCGAGCCGGAGGGGCCGAGCAGCGAGAAGAACTCGCCCGCCTGGATCCGGGTATCGAAGCGGTCCACGACGGTCTCGGAGCCGTAGATCTTGGTCAGCCCCTGGAGCTCCAGCGCCTTGCCAGCCGGTGCTGTGACGGCGGCCGCCGTGCGCTCGTGCGGGCGTGCGAGGCCGACGGCGCTCGGCACGGTCGCGCCCCGTCCGATCACAGCACCCAATTCGACCAAGCGCGGCTCACTTTGGTTCGGTTGGCCGACCACCAGGTTATGTCGTTCTTGAATCCCTTCGACACGGTCCAGGGCGTGCCGGTCGCGGGATCGAGCAGGAGCTTCGAGGTGTGCGGGTAGACCTTGGTGTTGACTGGGATCGCCTTGTACTCGGCGAGCCAGCGCTTCTGCACGTCCTCGCTGATCGAGTAGTCGATGAACTTGAGCGCGGCCTCGGGCGCTTTCGCCCCTTTCGGTATGGCGTAGGACTGCACCAGGACCTGGTTCTGGTTCCACTGGATGCCGAGCGGCGCGCCGCCGTCGATGGAGGCCTGGGCCCGGGTATTCCAGAGCACGCCGAGCACGGCCTCTTTGTCGGCCATCATCTGCGCGGACAGCGCGCCGGTGTCCCAGAACTTGGGCACGCTGGGTTTGATCCGGCCCATGGATTTGAGGGCGCGCTCGATGTCGACGGGGTAGACCTTGTCCATCGCCACGCCGTCGGCGAGGAGCGCGATCTCGAGGTTCGGGGCCCCGGACTCGATCCCGGCCAGCGTGCGCGGCCCTGGGAACGCTTGCGTGTCCCAGAACTCGGCCCAGGATTTCGGCTCGGAGCCGGGCTTGAATACGTCGGTGCGGTAGCACAGCACGAACGCGTACACGAACGAGCCGACTTGATAGGGGAGCTTCAGGCTCGGATCGATGTCCTCAAGCTTTGTGTAGCGAAACGCGCCGTAGTCGATCGGCACGAGGGCACCCGCCTCCTCGAGCATGAGGTTGGCGTCGTTGCCGGTGTCGATGCAGTCGATCTCGACCTGCCCGGCCTTATACATGGCGAGCAATTTGCCCACCGTGCTCGGGACCGGCACGATCTCAATGCCGGTCTCCTTCAGGAACGGCTCGTAGACGGTCCGTCGCTTGATCTCGTCGAAAGAGCCGCCGGGGGTGCGCACCCGCAGTTGCGTGGCGGCCCGGGCGGGATTCGTGATCACGGCCGGCATGGCGAGCAATGCCGTGCCGCCTATGACGAGGCTGCGCCGCGTCGGGGTCGTGGACAGCTTCGGCACCGCGGGCTCCCATTGCCTCGGCGCTGAGTTTAGGCGCAGGAAATACTGCCCGGCTAGTAGAAATCACGGGCAATTCTGATCGCATTTGCGACGTCCCGCACACGCAGCGGGCTGCCGGGGTGGCCCGCGATCGAGCCTCGTATTTGCATAGGTTCGTCCGAGCTCGAGCAGTGGTCTCGCCGGCCGCCGAAGGGAGCATGCATGATCAAGAGCGAGCCGTACTGGTGGCAGGCGGCACCTCTGGCCGCCTCGGACCCTATGCCGGTGCGCGGCACCGCCGACGTGGTCATCGTCGGCGCAGGCTATACGGGGCTATCTGCGGCGCTGACGCTGGCTCGGGCCGGCCGCAGCGTTCAAGTCTTCGACCGCCAGAGACCCGGCGAGGGCGCCTCGTCCCGTAACGGCGGTATCACGAGCGGCAACCTGCGCCCGTCCCTCGCCGAGTTGACGCGGCGGTTCGGCGCCGTGCGCGCGGCCGCCCTCGTGGCCGAGTCCAAGGCGGCGCGCGAGGACCTGTACCGGTTCATCGCCGAGGAGGGCATCGACTGCGACTTCAAGCTCGTCGGCCGCTTCGCCGGCGCCTCCCGGGCCGCCGACTACGACCGCCTGGCGCGGGAGGCCGATCACCTGCGCGGCGCGTTCGGCATTGAGGCCCACCCGGTCGCGCGCGGCGAGCAGGGCAGCTACATCGGCACAGTGTTCTACCACGGTGGCAACGTCCGCATGGACATCGGCGGCCTTCATCCGGCGAAGCTGCACGCCGCGATGCTCCGCCTCGCCCGGGACGCGGGCGCCCTCGTGCACGGCGAGACCGCCGTTCTCGGCATCCGGGGCGAGGCCGGGGGCTACGAGGTTCTGACCGCGCGCGGGCCGGTCCGAGCCAGCCACGTGATCGTCGGCACCAACGGCTACACGGACCGGTTCGACCGATGGCTGCGTAGCCGGCTCGTGCCCGTGCGCAGCCGCATTATCGCGACCGTCCCGCTCTCGGCCAACCTCATGGGCGAATTGATGCCGAGCCGCATGATGTATTCGGAGACGCGCAAGCTCCACTACTACTACCGGCCCTCGCCCGACGGGACGCGCATCCTGTTCGGTGGCCGCGACGGGACGATCGCCGGCGATGCGGAGTGGCCGACCGCGAGCCTGCGGCGTGCGCTCGGCGACATCTTCCCGCAGCTCGACGGCGTCGCGATCGAGCACAGCTGGTACGGCAATGTCGCGATGAACCGCGACATGGTCCCTCGTATCTTTGCGCGAGACGGAGAGCGCTACGCGGCGGGCTACTGCGGTTCGGGCGTGGTTTGGGCGCGATGGGCCGGCCGGAAGGCGGCGCTCCAGGTGTTGAGCGATCAGGCGGGAGGCTCAGCCCTCGACTTCCGCCCGCCGCGGTGGGTGCCGCTCATCTCCGGCAAGGCCTGGTTCATGCCGGCCGTATTCGGCTGGCTGCTATTTCAGGATAGGTGGGCCACCCAAAGATAAGAGCCTCTCAAGATTAAACACGCGGTGCCGAATTGCTGGCGAAAATTTTCAAGAGACGGGAATGGGTTTGGAAAAGGGCCGCTTCTAAAGCGCCTCAATCATTTTGATGTGCACGTGCACTGTCAAGCTCTTGGCGGCGTCGCCGCGGCCAACTCGACCGCCGAGTTGATGAGTTCACTCATTGCAGGCTGACCCGAATGCGAGTTGAAGGCAAGCGGATCGGCTGGCCTATAGCCCAGAAGCCAGAGTGGTGCCGACAGACGGAGGAGGTGCTGCGTAAGAACGGGGCATGCACCACGGCAGTGCCGCACGAAATCGCTGCTGCGTAGGCGCCGCTTCGCCGGCTGTAGGCGGTTGCGGGGGGCCTCGGGTAAGCTTGGGGCTCCCACGAGTGGCGCGAGAGCCCCATGATAAAGAGCAGTCGGATCACGACTGGATGTGAGGATTGCGGATCTCGATGCACCGCTCGCCTTCAAAGGCTTTCCACTCAGCGAGCAGTTCGTCGTCGTCTAGTTCTGCAGCGTCACGTGGATCGTCGATAGCCTCAAAGCTCTCTGTCAGCCATTCGACGAGGATTTCGCGCCGCGCATCCAGAGCGCCCTCCTGGGTCGCGTAGTGCGTGATCGCGTCCGGTTCGCGCGGATCGTCGCTTCCGATTTGCAACGTCTAGAGCGTGTTATGAACTCGATGTGGAGTTTGTGCGTTAGGGGGCATGAGCGCTGATCGCCCTGCCTATCCGTCTGACGTGTCCGATGAGGAATGGGCTCTGGTGGCGCCGTATCTGGCGCTTCTGCGGGAAAGTTCGGG
>NZ_JAKSYK010000010.1:0-827 GCF_022829425.1 Methylobacterium sp. J-072
ACCGCAGCCAGGACGGCTTCTCCGGCGGCGCCCAGGTCGGCTACAACTATCAGTTCACCCCGGGCTCCGGCGTGGTCGTCGGCATCGAGGCCGACGCCCAGTACCTCGACTTCGGCCGCGACCGGAACAACGCCTTCGTCACCGGCGGCGCGATCGCGCCCGGCCTGATCCTCAACGACCCGCGCGGCCTGTCGAGCCTCGACTACTTCGGCACCGTGCGCGGCCGCCTCGGCTACGCCTTCGACCGCACCCTGGTGTACGGCACCGGCGGCTTCGCCTACGGCTCGGGCAGCGCCGACCGCTCGTTCGGCGGCTACGCCGGCAACGACAGCTTCCGCACCGGCTACGCCGTCGGCGGCGGCATCGAGTACGCCCTGCCCACCGACTCGTTCCTGAACTTCTTCCGCTCCTGGCCCGTCACGCCCAAGTCGAAAGGCCTCTAGGTAACCCCCGCCCGCGGCACCGGCAACCAGGTTGTCTGGTTCGTCAACGCCCCCAACCTCCCCCCGCCCAATTCCAGCCCGACCGTCCGCAGCCAGGCCGAGTCCGCCGTCATCGGCGCCGCTGGCGCGCCGAGGCCGGATCCTAGTACGAGCCGAACTTGTAGTTCAGGCCGGCGCGGACGACGGCGAACTCGTCGTCGCGGCGACCGATCGGGCTGGACTAGGCCGGGGCGAGGTTGGCGGCGTTGACGAGCAGGACACCCTGGTTGCGGGTGCCGCGGTCGAGGTTGACGTACAGGCCTTCGACACTGAGCGTGACGGCCGGGGGGGGGAGGAGGTCCGGAGCCGGTCCGTGGGCACGGGCGGGCCCGAGGCGCCCCCGTC